>NZ_JAATTW010000030.1:0-42555 GCF_013414205.1 Pseudoalteromonas sp. MIP2626 | reverse complement strand
CATCTCAGCAGAAATCAGCCATTAAAACGAAAGTCTTCGAGCTATCGAAGTTTGCTGTTGGAACTGAGAAAAAAGAAGCAGCCTAGTCTCTAAGTCAAGGCTGTAGAAGCCCATTGATCGACACGGAGTGGCGTCGATGGGTAGTTCACTGTAATGATAATGTGGACGCTGGATAAATTTGTGAACCCGGCACATAGCGCCGGTATTTTTGAAAAGTTTTATGGCATTAGTGGGTCAACAGATATAGTGGCGTATGTGTTAGGTGCGCTGCAGTTAGTTTTAGTATTAGCATTTTTGGCGGGTATTAAAAAGCGACTTACTTACGGAATCATTTTTGTAATGCATGGCTTGTCTACACTTTCATCGTACAACCAGTACATAGATGGCTTTAATCACTTATTATTCTTTACTGCATGGCCAATGTGGGCAGCGTGTTTTGCGTTGTATTTACTGCGCGACCAAGACGTAAAATTTACTATAAAGTAATACATAAAAAATTGGTTATAAGCCGCTTGGCTTATAACCAAATAGTACACAAGGGAGTGTATCAAAGTTAAAGTTATAGTGTATAAAGTAGTTACTGCAGCAGTTAGTGCATTGCATCGTTGTAGTGCTCAGCTAAGCTTTCTTTTTGCCCTTCGGTAAGCGCTTTGCCCGCTAATTGAAATACTTCGTGCTCTTCCTCATCTAAGTGATGATGCACTAAATGATGGAGTTTTTTAGCAGCAACTAACCACGCTGGTGAACTCCTATCGGTTTCTTCAAGTTGTTCAATTAATTCATCAATATCATGATGTTCTGCCACACTATGGCGGGCTTTTTCATGGGTTAGATCTTCAAACATCAGTGGGTTATAAAAATAACGCTCTTCAAATTTTGCGTGTTGTTTTAGCTGTGTTTTTAGTTCAAGCATTAATTTTTGACGCTCATCTGTATCACCATGAGTTTGAATAAGCGCATCTACTAACTTACGTTGTATGTCATGATCGGCGCGTAGTGCTTCAAAAATATTCATTTTATTTCCTACTTTACTCATTGTTTAAATAATATGAAGCAAATATAAGGCCATTTTTAATACACTGTAATACAAGGGGTTTTGTTTTTATTACAAAGAGATTATTTGAGAGGTGTGTAAAAATTACTATGCACTGTATAAAGCTAACAACAAAAAGGGCTAATATTGCTACTAGCCCTGTAATAAAATAACTTACTTATTCATAACCGTATTTAGCTAGCTATTTATTTGCGTCTTTTATTGCTTTAAGTTTAGCTGCGTGGTCAATTTCAAACGCAGGCATGTCTTTATTGCCATCGATCAGGTAGTTATCCATCCAACGCATTAAACGTAAGCTGTAGTCGTACTGGGCTGCTACTTTACGGTTACCGTGGCCTTCGCCAGGGTAGTAAACTAAACGCACGTCTTTACCTTGCACTTTCATGTAGCGGTATAGCTCCATTGATTGCGCTGGGTGTACACGAGGATCGTCTTTACCGTGCATAATTAATAACGGTGTTTTAGATTGTCCAGCCCAATAAATAGGGCTGCGCTCTAAGTACCATTGCCATTTATCCCAAGGGTATGAACGAGCATGTACTAGGTTCATTTCGTTAGATATATCGGTAGTACCAAACTTAGATAATTGATTTGATACGCCAACAAACATTACGCTGGCAGCAAAGTGCTCAGTTAATTTTGTTGCGCCCCACGCAGAAGCATAACCGCCGTATGAGCCACCAGTAATACCAACACGTTTAGTGTCTACTAAACCCATATCAACAAGGTGGTTTTTAAAATCTACTAAGTCATCAAACTCTTTGCCTGCGTAGTCATTTTGGCCAAGCTTAGAGTAATCAACCCCTTTACCCGTTGAGCCACGATAATTTGGATAAAATACAGCGTAACCACGAGCTGCTCCCATTTGACCAGGACGTGAGTAGTTAGTTAACCAACCGTCTTTGTCATGGCTTTCAGGGCCGCCATGTACCGACATGATTAATGGGTAACGTGTCCCTTTTTTATAATCAAGCGGATACACAAGTACACCATCAATTTCTACGCCGTCACGGGCTTTTAAATTAATTGTTTGTTGCTTGGCAAAGCGCTTGTCGTTTAGCCACGTGTTTGAATCGGTTAAACGCTCTGCTTTATTGCTACGAACAATAAACACTTCGTTAGGATGTTTTGCGGTATTGGCGCGCAGCGCTAAGGTTTTATCTGAAGCAGAGATACTTAGGCTTGAGGCAATAAATTGACCTTCTTTAACTATTTTTTTGTATTTATTGCTGCCGGTTTTAATGCTGCCGACAAAGCTTTGGGTGCCTACATTGGCAATAAAATTTAAGGTATTGCGTTTATTCTGCCATTCAATATCGGCTACGTGGCCGCTAAAGTTGGGTAACCACTCATCTACTTTACCGCTTTTTGTATCGGCTAAAAATAAGCGACCAGTAGCAGGGTCGTGTTTATCTTGTGCGCCTAAAATTGCGATATAACGACCATCATGAGAAAGCTCTGCTGTACCAAGTTTACCCTCTGTGGTAAACGACATAGTTACTTGATTACTTGCTATATCAAACAAGTGCCATTGTGATTTTGTGTATTTATCATCAATTAACGCAGTAGGCTGAGTTTTAACCAGTAGCTTTTTGCCATCGGCAGCCCAGTTAACATCACTAACATAGTTAGCTACATTGAGCGCGGCAGGTGAAAGTGGCTTATCGGTTTGTTTTAAATCAGCAATAAACAGCTGTTTGTTTTTTAAACCTTGTTCGTATACCTCTGCCATAAAGCCTAATTTTTTAAGCTCTTTATCAGATTTATCAGCTGCTGGCATTGCCAAAATAGCGAGGTGTTTATTGTCAGGGCTTAGTGCGTAGCTTGAAATAGAGGTATCTTTTAATGACAGTACTTTATGTGCTTGGCCGCCATCAACCGGAATTTGATAAAGCGCGGTAAATTTGTCATCTTTTAATTTTGCTAAAAAGTAGATGGTTTTACTGTTGTTAGACCATTGAATGCTGCTAATACTAACCGAACCGGTAATAAAAGGGCGCTCTACACCTTTATCGTTAACCACATACAGCTCACGGTAGTTAGTGCCATTTTCATCAACGTACAGCTCACGCGGCACCGAACGAGTAAAAGCGACATTATCGCCATCTGGACTAATACTGGTTTGAATAACTGATTGAATTTTTGGGATATCTTCAACCGTTAATACTGTTGAAGCACTTACCAATGAGCTAGATAATCCCATTGCAAGCACTAAGCTAAGTTTTAACATTAAACTTTCCTTTATATACACGTTAACTTGGCAGTATAGCAAGGCTGATGTAATAGGCTAAAAAATGCGATTAACACACTGTTTATAAAGGTTAATGGATAAAGCGGTGATAAAAGTAATGACGCCAACTTTTATCACAAATGTTGGCGTATATTTTAATTAATGGATAGGTGAGAAAAGCGCGTTACAAACTCTTTTTAGGTGGCAGTGCTACGTTGGCAAAAATTAACCCAGCTACTAGCGACATAAAAATTAAAAACGTTTGCTGGCCTATATGTTCTGCATAAACAAAGTCTTGACCTTCAATAAGCGAGTTTAAGCCAATATAGGTTTTGCTACCCGGTACTAATACAATTAAGCCTTGCATAGCAACAATAGAAGCGGGGGCGTTGGCCACGCGATTAAATAAGTTACTAAATATGCCAACGGCTAATGCGCCAACAAAGGTCCCTAAGGTGTAATCGAGATACATAGCAGAGCCAATACTGGTGCCATAAGCAATAAAACCAGATGCGATAGACCACACGGCATGTTTAAGCTTGGTTCTAAATATGACTATTAGGCTGCTACACAGCAAAAATATAGCAAGCCAAGGCGTCCACGCTGGCAGTGGCGCAGGTTGCACAAAGTCGGCCTGTCCAAATAATGCAAAACCAATACCTATGCCAATAAAACCACCAAAGTAGAGTTTAAACAGCAACATGAATGAGTCCATTACCCGTGCTGTACCCGACACTAAGTGCCTTGCTGCAAGTTCTGCTAATCCTAGGGCTAATGCTAAACCCGGAATAAATACAATGATGGACGACAGTACCACTAAACGTATATTGATCTCTGGGGTAAAATAAACACTAATAGCACAGGCAACGATTGACGATACAATTGCTACCAAAGGCTCAAGCATGTGGGCGACACGTTTTGAGCGCCCCGACCAAAGTACAAACAAGTATACAATAGATGAGAGCAACGCAGACCAAGCTACATCAAACCAGCTGGTGCCCATTAACATAGCAAACGCACCACCAGATGTGGCAAACGCAATGCCCGTAGTGAGTTTATTGTAAGAGTTAGGAGCAACAAAAATAATGTCTAGCTGTTCGTCCACTTCGTGCAAGGTTAACTTGCCATCAAGCATTTGATTAACTAAGTCGTCGGTGTCGGCAAGTGAGCCTAGGTCGTGATCGCCAGGATCTACCCGTGCAACATGGGTATACTCGTCTTCGTGGCCGTCGGTCCAAATAACAAAGGTAACAGAGGTAGGCGACATAACAAACGACGATTTAAGGTCTAAGTAGGTCGCAACTTCCATTAAATGCGCTTCTAAGCGGTATGCGGGCGTACCATATTTGTGCAGCATTTTACCTAATTTAACGATAAATTTGCGTTTTTCTGTAAAGGTTGCGTTTTTCAAATGCTTTTAAGCCAACGGTTAAATAACTAAGCTAAAAATATAGACAAAATTGCGAAATTTGCCCATGTTTAATGGGCGCGATTTTAAACACTAATTGGTGTGTGTCTAGTCATTTTTAATCTAATTTTTTATTTTTTTCAGCTATCCATTGCGACATGTATTGTGTGCTGCGCATTGTATGATGTTTGAGCATTTGGCCTGTAAAGTTTTTTTCGCGATGGGCATTTAAATCGCTACTTATTGAATCGACTTTATGAATTAACGCAGCGCTTAATTGGGCTTTGTCATACAGCGTATTAAGTAGTGTATTGCCATCTTGTTGTGCTTGTTCAAATTCACTTTGATTGTTGTACATTTCAACGGCTGCATTTGCAAAATCTTCGGCGGTGTTTGCTATTTTTCCAGGCCAAGGTAACTCATTATGCATACCTTCACTGCCAATATTAGTGGTAACACTTGGGGTTTGCATAATCATGGCTTCAAGTAATTTACCTTTAATACCTGCGCCAAAACGCAGTGGTGCTAAACATACTCGTGCGCTTTGCATTACCTCAAACGCATTATCGGCCCAGCCTTTAATTAAAAACCCCGATTTAGGGTTGTTAAGTGCAGTTGCTTTTGGCGGCGGGTACGATCCATGAATATGCAGCTCAGCTTTAGGCAGTTGCTTGCGAATAAGAGGCCAGATTTGTTGTAAATAAAGCACTGCATCCCAGTTTGGCGCGTGCCTAAAGTTACCTATGGTCATAAAGTGTTGGCGCTGCTCAAAGGTTTTAGTGCTGGTGGGCAATGTGTTTAAATCGACCATAAAAGGTAAATGGTGTAATAAGCTAGGCTCTATTTTAAATACATCATTAAGTAAACTCATTTCATAGCTAGAAATAATAAGGCTTAAATCGCAACGTAAGATGGCTGCAATTTCGCGTTTTGCTATGTCTGAATGCAAGTCGTTAGTGGTAAATTCTCGCTCGCCTTTATGGGCTTCGTGGCGGGCATTACGCAAACATTGTAGATCTTCGGTATCTAAAATTTTCAGCGCATTCGGGCAATACTTATCAACGCGCCAACCAAACTGTTCTTCCATCATAAAACGGTCAAACATAACGATATCGGGAGCATATGCTTTAACGTAATCGTCAAAACTTTCGCAGTTAAGCGCAATGCTCTTGCTACTAATACCAAAGTCGTCAAGGTTGACCATGTGCTCGGTGCGCAGTGCCGGCGTTGCAAACTCTACTTGCCAGTTTTGGGCTCTAAAGGCATTTAATAACGACATCATGTGCGTGCCTGCAGCAGATGAGTTGGGCTCTGGCCATACGTAGCCAATTACCAGCACTTTTTTCATTGGCTAGGATCTCTTTTTAGTAAGTTTAAATTTACCCATATAGAAACAGGTAAGCTTATTTTTTGTGATGGTTATTACAATAATAACGGTAGTAGTCCAGTAAATTTAGCGCACTAGTTCTACACAAGTTCAATGCTTATAAAGTCATTTTTTATTAATGGGTAATATTAAAAAATATGACGGCATTTACTTTATTCATCTGCATTGTTTTTTAGGTGTACAGCACTTTATAAATAGCGCTGTAGTGTAGCTTAAGTTAGGGTGGCGATAAATCATTTACGCTATTTTGTATAACCTTAATGCTTTATGAATGCGGCAAAACATGTTTAGATAGCTTTATTAAACTAAATAATTACTAAAGGACAAAACATGAACGCTTTTAGGCTGTTAGTTGCCTTTATTGGCTGTATTGCATTACTGCCAATGAGCTATGCAGAGCAAGGATATCAAACGCCATCGGCTGAACTTGCTACATTAGTAGATGCTAAGTTATCGCCCACCAGTAGTTTGTCAGACGATGGCCAATGGCTGGCATTGTTTGAGCGCAAACGTGTTGTGTCGCTAGATGAGTTGGCAAAAGAGGAGCTTAAACTGGCGGGCATTAAACTCAACCCGGCAAACTTTTCACGCTCACGCGTAAGTGCAAAATACAGTGCGGTGCAAATTAAACACGTACAAAGTGGTACGGTTATTAATATTAATAACTTGCCACAAGGTATTATTCGCGCGCCAAAGTGGTCATCAAATAGTGAGTACTTAGCCTTTGTGGTTGAGCAAAAAAATGATGCGCGTTTATGGTTATACAATGTAAAAACAAAACAAGCTAATGAGCTAAACTCAATTGCGCTTAACTCTGTCCTAACTGCATCTCCCTATGAATGGCTACCCGATAGCAGTGCCTTGGTTGCAAATTTAGCCGTTAATTTAGGAAAAACCAGGTTACAAAATGATAGCCAAAGTACGGTGCCTGTTATTCAGCAAAGTAGCGGCGAAAAAGCCCCTGCACGTACTTATCAAAACTTATTAACCGGTCCGTTTGATGAGGCGCAGTTTAAGTTTTATGGCCAAGGGCAACTCGCCTATATAACGCTTGATGGTCATGCGCAACCGATTGGCCGCCCTGCGTTGCTTAAGTCATTTTCAGTATCACCCGACTCAACCAATATATTAGTGGCAAGCATAAACGAGCCATTTTCGTATCAAGTTCCATACAACCGCTTTGCTACAACATGGCAAATATGGGGAATGCGTGGTTTTTCACTAGTTGAGCTGGCAAAACAACCATTAGCCGATAATATTCCACAAGGCTACGACAGTGTACATACTGGCAGACGTGACTTTGAGTGGCGAGGCGATCAAGGTGCAGAGGTTATTTGGGCTGAAGCGCAAGATGGTGGTGATATGAAAACCGATGTTGAATATCACGACTTTATTTACAGCTTACGTGCACCGTTTAAGCGCGAGCCTAAACTGTTTGCTAAAGTAGAGCGTCGTTATTCGGGTATAGAATGGGGTAACGATAATATTGCTATGCTCAGCGATTGGCGCTTTAGTGACCGCCAAGTGCGCACTTATATTATTGCCCCGCGTGATGCTGATAAAAACCGCATATTATTTTCAGAGCGTAGTTACAACGATGCCTACAAAGACCCAGGTAGAGTAATATATGAGCGCAATGATTTAGGCAGCAAGGTAATAAAAGTGGTTGGCGGACGCTATCTATTTTTACGCGGTAATGGCGCATCAGAGCAAGGTAATGTGCCGTTTTTAGATCAATACGATGTAAAAACGAATAGCAGCAAACGTTTGTGGCAATCAGCGGCGCCTTATTATGAGCGTGTTCGTGCGTTACTGGATGACGAAGGTAAGCGTTTTATTACTATTAGAGAGTCTAAAACAGAGCAACCTAACTTTTTTATTCGTGATTTAAATAAACAAAATTTAACTCAAATTACTAATTTTGAGCACCCTTACCCTGCATTTAAAGGCGTAACAAAAGAGCAATTACGTTATACCCGAGATGACGGTGTTGAGCTTTCAGGCACACTTTATTTACCACCAGGTTATGATAAAACTCAAGGTCCATTACCTGTATTAATGTGGGCATACCCGCTTGAATATAAAGATAAAGCAGTCGCTTCTCAAGTGCGTGAATCGCCTTATGAGTTTACCTCTATTGGTTATTGGGGCCCAATGCCTTACTTAGCTAAAGGTATTGCGGTGTTTGACGATCCTAAAATGCCTATTGTAGGTATTAAGGGCACTGAACCAAACGATAACTTTAGAAAGCAACTAGTGGCCAGCGCACAAGCTGCCGTAGATGTATTGGTTAAAAAAGGAATTGCTGATAAAAACAATATTGCCATAGCGGGTCATTCATATGGTGCATTTATGGTGGCTAACTTATTAGCGCATAGTGACTTGTTTAAAACCGGTATTGCCCGCAGTGGCGCGTATAATCGCACCTTAACGCCGTTTGGCTTTCAAGGCGAAGAGCGCGACTTTTGGCAAGCCCAAGATGTGTACGCAAACATGTCGCCCTTTTTTCATGCCGAAAAAATTAACGAGCCAATGTTAATGATTCACGGGCAAGAAGATCCGAATTCTGGAACTTTCCCAATGCAAAGTGAGCGTATGTACGCCGCGTTAAAAGGCTTAGGTAAAGAAGCGCGTTTAGTTATGCTACCTCATGAAGCACATGGCTATCGAGCCCGTAAAAGTTTACTGCATGTATTGTGGGAACAAGAGCAGTGGCTAAACAAATACCTGTTAATGGATGATTCTGCTGAGCCGGTAAAGGTAACGACTGAGCTAGTGGCTGAGCCAACACCGAGCCAATAGTAAAGTACGAGTTTATGCCGTGAGAGCAAGAAGATCCCCCCTTAATTTCACGGCACCTTCCCCATGCAAAGTGAACGTATGTACGCTGCACTTTATCATCTCAGACTTTTGCCATGCATGAGTGTATAAAACTTCCAAATTCAGACGCTTTTTGTTTTTCATAATAAAGGGTAAATAACGCAAAAACCTTGCTGTTCAGGGCTTTCAAGTGGGAGGTGTTTTACTAATAGGAAATTTTTATTTTGGGCTGATACTTTGTTTAGAGGAAGTTACCTTACCAAAAACAAGCTCAAGGTGAGCGAGTACAAATGCTCATATTACATATCATTTATCTTTCACCTTAGCTCTTTTTCATTTACCCTTTCGCCTAGAACCTATTACCACTTTGTCTTTAACCCATTACGAGTTTTAAATGATTGATATAACAGTACTCGCGGTATTTATTCCCACCTTCTTTTTCGTTTCGATCACCCCGGGTATGTGTATGACATTAGCCATGACGCTAGGCATGAGCATTGGCGTGCGGCGCACTTTGTGGATGATGGTGGGCGAACTACTCGGCGTTGCTAGTGTTGCCGTTGCTGCAGTGCTAGGTGTGGCAAGTATTATGCTTAATTATCCAGAGGCGTTTGCTATTTTAAAATGGGTAGGCGGTGCATACTTAATTTACATTGGTATAAATATGTGGCGATCTAAAGGAAAAATGTCGGTAAATACCAGCAGTGCTACAGCTGTAAGTCGCCAGTCGCTGTTTACGCAAGGCTTTGTAACTGCAATCGCCAACCCAAAAGGCTGGGCGTTTATGATCTCATTATTACCACCATTTATAAGTATTGAACATGACGTAGCCCCCCAACTATTAGTGTTGTTAAGTGTAATAATGGTTACCGAATTTTTAAGTATGTTGGCTTATGCAACAGGTGGAAAAAGCTTACGATTATTTTTAACGCGCGGTAATAACATCCAGTGGATGAATCGTATTGCGGGCAGTTTAATGGTCGCTGTAGGTGTATGGCTGGCTGTAGGGTAGTGCTTTAATAGATTAATTACTCGGCATTACAATATTAAAAAAGCAGTTTTCTTTTGTTATTAGCTCCTAAAACGGGTAAAAAACAATGATTATGTAAAAATGAGCTTAAAGTATTAACCTCAGCTGAATGCCTTGCTGTGGTTACATTTGTTGCTATTTTAATTACAAGTAATAAAAGTTTCTTAAATTTCTGTATTGCAATTTATAAAAAATTCGGTAATTCTAACAAAATATTCAAGGAAGAATGAATTAAGTCAAAAGCTTAGCTTTATGCTTTCTTGCCTTTTAAATGTACAGGGAATTGCCACATGAAAAAAACTATCCTATCTGCACTTATTTTTGCTCCTCTTTTTGCTGGTTGTGTATCTACAACTGATACTTCTGCTGACTTAGATCGTAACGCTGTTGTTGCAGAGTTAACTACACGTATGGATACATTAGGTTACCAATACCCTGTAGACGTAGTACCAGGCATTAATGAATTTTTAAATGCATCGGCTATGGTGCTTGAGCGTCAATATAAAGTAATGGGGCAATACCGCACCTCAACAGATAATCATCGCGATGTACAAGCGTTTTTATACGCTTATAACGATGCCACCCCTGAAGAGTTAGAAGCCGCTGTTGCAGAATTTGATGCTGGCGCTAAAAATGAAGATGAAAAGATAGGCCATAAACTTGCTGCCTATAACGAAGCCAATGAAGGTATTTATCAACAAAATGTCGCACTTGCTACCGACTTAACTGTTGAAGTTGCAAAGTCAGCTTATATTTTATCTCAATATAAAAATGAAGTGGCAATGGCGTTAGCGCTCAGTGCTGGCAGTAGTATGATGGGTATGTTTGCTGGTGAGGAAGATGAAGCAGAAAACCCAAAAGATATTGGTGTAGCATTGTTAAAAGCAAAAGATCAGCTTTCGTTAGCATTAGAAGCGAATGAAATTATTGAATTAGAGCAAGCTACTATTTCAGCTATTAACGAATTACAATTAGAGCTAGAAGCGAAAGGTTAATGAAAACAAGCATTTTTGCCATTTTATTGGCATTTGCTTGTACAAGCTCAGCGCAAAGCTGGCCTGATTGGGTACTCCAACCGCAACAAAGTGATGAATACATTACTGCGGTTGGTATTGGTGAAAGTCGCTTAGCTGCAAAGCAAGCGGCTTTAGCCGAAATTATAACCCAACTCAGTGTTGATGTAAGTACTCTGCAAGTACAATCACTAACCAAGCAAAACAACAAATCAACCAGCTACTTTGAGCAAGCGACAACGCTCAGTAGTTTACCGTTTACATTAACGGGGCTTGAGCAGTTAAATGCAGTTGCACAAAACAACTTATTTGCTTTAAAAATGGGTGTTAAAAAGTCGGTTATAGTAAAAACGTTAAAATCTGATTTATCGGTACTATCTCGAATTACTCCCCCAGAAAAAAATACTGAGCAACGTTTTATTTGGGCACTGCAAAATAGTGGTTTACTAAGCCAGGCGACAAAAAAACTAGCAGTATTGGAGCATTTATCAGGTTCTGAGTTGTTGATTAAATCAACACTGAATAATTTATTAACCGAACAGTCAATCGCATTTAATGCAGTTGCGTGCGATGTGATTGGTGCAATCAGCGCACACGAAATTAAATCTGCCTTAAACGACGCCTTACCTCACAGCGGCGACACACAACTATGGCTTCGTCCACAATTGCGTTGGCAATACGCGCAAACTACAACTAAACACTCTGCAAAAGCCATTTTATCACTAGCACTAACACGCAGTACTAGCCCATTTAAAGTGTTATTACAACATGACATAAATGCTCAAGAAAGTGCCGCTACGCGGGAAAACGCCAAACAAAAAGTGATTCAAAACTTAGTGCAACAACTTAAAGCGCCTGCTAGTCAGTGGCTGTTTGATATTTAGGAATAATAATGAAACTAGTAAAAAAATTAACTCTGTCAGCATTAACACTTGCCTTATTAGCTGGTTGTCAAACAAAGTCGGGCAGCAGTACACAAGTAGAAAAAGTAAGTAATCGTGCATCTAACGCTCAAGTGGCTAAAAGTGCCTACGACTTTAAAGATCATGATATTACCATTCCTGCCTATTTTGATACTCAAGGGCTAGAGCGTTGTACCTTTGATATTAACAACGAAGCCGATAGTTGCCCACTGAAAAAGCCTATCGTACGTATGTATTTTGACCTAGCCCAAGTAACTGGTACTGGCATTGGTGTAGATGCTATGCGCGAGTTCGATAATGAAAATTTATTATTGATGGTTGAAAACCAATTTGCTGGCATTAACCGCTTTAGAATTATTACTCGTGATGACGATACCATTTCAAAAGAACAGCAAATATTTTTACAACAACAAGGTGTTAAAGCGGCTGCCAAGCGCGCCGAAGTAAAAGCGTTAATGCCGGATTTTATTGTAAAAATAGATTCACTCAGAACTATCAAAACAGAAGGTTCCATAACAGATTGGGCTGATTATACGTTAGAACTGACCACAGGTGTGATTAACCCACAAACCCGTGAAAAACTATCGCACCCAAATTTGGGTAAAATACGGGTTAAATCAGAGGATGTGCGAGAACGCTCAGAACTAAAATTTATCCATGTAAATTCTCGACCCAAAGGCGGCTTTCCATTAAATGATAGTGCGCATGTAAACGCGGTATTCAATGATATGGGTTCGCGTGGTATTGATATTTTATTGACCCGTATGCTTAGTGAAATGCCTGCCACTGCGCAAGTGTTAGGTATTAAAGGCAACAAAATTAGCCTCGATCGTGGCCAAAATGCCGGCGTATTACCAAATGAAACCATGATTATATTTAGTTACGAAGCAGGATTTGTTGAGCCATTAGGGGTGGCGCATGTTAACCCGTCACGTAACAGTGCAAATGGTGAAATTATCCGCTGGAAAGATTCAAACATGGCCGATAGCGTTAAAGATAAAGCCGAAAATGGTATTTATCGCCCAGCAAAAGGTGCAAAAATATTTGCTGTATCGGTAGGCACACCAGCTGGATTTTTGGAGAACCGTACATGATCAAAAAGCTTTGCTTATTAGCGTTATGCTCCTTAAGCGTACAAGCACAAGTGGATGTTTTAGCTGATGGAACATTACAAACCCAGGCGTGTGCTTATGGGCGCGGCAGCTCGGCTATTTCTGGTGCAAAAGCGCAGGCCAGTGCTGAGCTTATAAGTTTTATTAAAGGTAATAAAAGCCTAACAACGCAAAGTGCGCAGCAACATTTAACAACAAATTTAACTGATGATGCCGCCAGCTTATATGAGCAGCAACGCACTACTATGATGGAAGGTTTGAGTGCAGGTGCAGTTCCTTTAAATTACTCAACGCCTACGCTTAGTGGTAACGACACTTGCATGACTGTAAGCCTTAATCCGCAGGAGTTAGGAGAGCCGCAAGAGCAAAACTGGCAACAAGCGACCCAAGATATAAGCGTGACAGTAATAGGTCAAGGCTGGAAAAAAGAAGGTAAAACAGCATTAACTAATGCCGAGCAAGATGCAC
This sequence comes from Pseudoalteromonas sp. MIP2626, assembly GCF_013414205.1. NCBI lineage: Bacteria > Pseudomonadati > Pseudomonadota > Gammaproteobacteria > Alteromonadales > Pseudoalteromonadaceae > Pseudoalteromonas > Pseudoalteromonas sp. MIP2626. The sequence goes on along the minus strand of NZ_JAATTW010000030.1, from coordinate 29,110 downwards.
TACAAAGAGCTGTATCTCAGGTGGTGGGGGTTTGGCTTACGCAGCAACACACGCAATCGTCAAGCATGAGTATGGATATTGTTGATGGTAATGAGTCAACCAATATGCAGGAGTTGATTGGCCAGCAGCTTTCTAGTCATAGTGAAGGACTGGTTAAAGAGTGGCAAACACTCAAAAGTAAGCAGTTAAAAAATGGTGGCGTAGAAATTACGATAATGGCGGTAGTAGAAAAAGCACCGCTAATTCAGCAGGCATCGCAATTGTTGAGCATGATTGGCTCACCTAGAGTACAAGTAATCGCTCCTGAACCATTAAAAACAGAGTTAAAAGTTTGGTTGAGTGAGCAAGGTATTGAAGTAGGTGGTGCGGCGAGTTTAGTGATTTATGCACAATCTGATGTTATTAAACGTGGTAATAATCGTCAACTTAGCTTAAGTGTTAATGTGCGAGATTTAGCTGGCAATATTTATGGGAATTGGAAAAATGATCCTTCATTTATGTCTTTGCCTGATGACCCTTACGTAGAAAAAGATTTAATGGCAGTACATTTAGCCGGTGAATCGCAGTCAAAAGCACTGCACAGCACGCTTAATACTGCGTTTACTCAAGTTGTTGCAAGAGGCGGACTAGTAAGAGAAGTTCTGTTGCCAAGTAATAAATTAACGCAACCAGAAAAATTGCATGCAGTATTAAGCACTTTAGGTGGTGTAAGCGACGTAGCTATCGATAAGCGCAGTGGTTATACAGTTGCAAGCCTTAGGTACAAAGGTAATACCGGTGAACTTGCCCATGCACTTGATCAAGCATTAGCAACGATTACCGTAAAAACACTTTCTAAAATTACAATCGAAAACGACTTTACACTCAGGTACAAATAAGGACAGATGATGAAATTGAAAATATTAACATTAGCAATGGTTTTAGCTATGCCTGCAATTGCAGCTGAAGAATTTAGCTTAACAGACATGATCCCTGCTCGCCCTGGTGCACAAGTAGCTAACGCAGATCAAGCCCAAGTGTCGGGCGATGTAGTGGTTGCAAAAGATACTAATGTAGCGGTAGCTGTTGCTCATCAAGCGCTGATTGATGACGACGAAGACGGTATTAAAATGATTCAAGTAGGCAGTGGTACTGGTATTTTATCAATTGGTAGTGCTAGCTATAACACTTATGACAACATGAATGCGACATTGCTTTCAAAACGAGGCGCTTATAATCAGGCTTATTTAATTGCTAAAAAGCAATTAATAGAAAACATGAAAGGTGTTGAGCACCAATGTAGCAATGTAGTAAGTGCAACAATGGATGTAATAGATACCGGTGTTGAGGGTGTTGCAAACGAGCAAACTAATATGATGGAAGCGTGTAAGGAGTCTGTATCGGGTTCTTTAGCCGGTTTTGTTACTTATGACGTGTACGATAATAATGAAGAAAAGGGAGTACGCGTTAGTTTAATTTCAACACCTAAAACACGCTCGCAAATAAAAGGAAATCGTGGTGCAGTTGCTGTGACTACAGAGCCAAATGCTATTTTTCAGCAAGTAATTAGTGATGTTAAATCAGGTGTTTTACCGCCGGTTGGCGCAAAAGTGTTAACTAACGCCGATAGCGGAGAAGTAATAGTACTAGGTTATGGTTCGGCAATAATACGCGGTAATAAAAATAATAAAGTGGCGCGTAAATTAAAAGGTGCTGCTAAATCACAATCGCAAACGCGTGCACGCTCAGCGCTCCTAGCCACTATGCAAGGAGAGAAAGTATATTGGGAAGGTAGCTTTGACGAAAAGCAAATGGAAGGTACTCAGCAGTTTGAATACGACGATCCTAACCTAAATGATCCACAGCAAGTAAAAGTGCTTGAAGAGGATCGAAATACATTTTTAAACCAATTAAAAATGTCTGATGAATATGCAACATTATCTAAAGGTAAATTACCACCAGGTGTGAGTGTAAAGAGCTTTGCAAGTGATGACGGCTTTTGGCAGTACAGCGTAGCAGTTTATGCGCCAAGTTTAGAAGCAACGGCGCGCCAAGCAGCTAAAGAAATGACAGGTAATAACGGCAATACAGTAAATGGTATGAGCCGCTCTGGTCATAAAATTAAAGCAGTGGGTGGCTTAAACGAAAAAGCGGCTAATCCACAAGGTGCTTCGGGTAAAGTAGCGAGTGAAGAGGAGCTTTAATGCTAGCATCTATTTTAGCGCTTTCGTTGGTGGCTTCGGCCACCTTCGACTCAGAGCAAACAATTGAACAGCAAACTGCTTTTTTTAAAAGTCAGGCTAATGGTCAATACGCCCGAGTTAAGGCGTTAAAATCGAGTGCAAAAAATGCGCTTGAGCAGGCATGTCGTAATGCATTGACCCTGCCACAGCGCAGTATTATAAAAAGTACCTTAGCTAATAAGCTTAATATTACCTTACCAGAATCGGTGAGTTTTATTGAAGCTGAGGTTACGGGGTATAAGCAAGAAAAACAGCAAGAATGGCTAACCTGTACAGGTATTGTTACCCCTGCTGCAGCAGACATAAACGAGGCAGGCTTAGCAATTAGAGCAGCATGGCAAGTAGGCAAACAGCAAGATAAAAACAACTTGCGTGCATTACTTAAAATAGCAATGGCTCACCCATCGACTATATCAGATGCCGTTGCACTTGTTGCCGATCAATCACCGCAAAGCGAGCGCCTAGCTTACCTTGATAAATACTTAGTAGCCGATGAACTTAAACTTGATGACGCTAAAGAGTCTGTGGCGCAAGCATGGTTTAAAGACATGCGCTACCAACAAGTTATTTCATTAATGCAACAGTGTGAAAGTGTTGATTGTAAACGCTTAGGTTTAGCCGCAGAGGCTGAGTATGAGCAGCAAAGCGCAGATGATTTAAGCAGCTACTTTTAATTTATAAGGATATAAAAAGTGTACTTGAAAAGTAAATACTTACTAAGGTTAAGTACTATTGCGTGCCTTACTTTAAGTTTAAATAGCCTAGCCCAAACAAGTGATGAAGCCGAATTTGAAGCTTTTTTAAAGCAGCGTCAAAGCGAGTTTAGTCAGTACGAACAACAACAAAAGCAAGAGTTTGAAGCGTTTGTGAGTGCCTGGCGTGATGCTGAAAGCACTTATTTAAAACAAATAACTGCAAAATGGCAAGACCCAAACCTACCTAGCTCAAAAGTGTGGGTCAAATATAGTGACGATTTAAATAAACGCACCAGTGTAAATTTTGAAAGCGGTGAAGTGGTTGTTGAGTTATTAAGTAGCAAAAGTAATGAGCAAGCAGTTGAATATGCAAAAGAGCAATTAAACGAGCTCTCACAGGTAACCGTAGATAAAACGCTTGCCAAAGATCCAATTTACATTACAGCTAATAACACACTTAATAGTAAAAGCATTATTTCAACAGGTAAGCCTTTAAATAAAAAGGTTAAACAAAGTAAGCCACTAACAGCTACTCAATCTAAAAAAGTAGCTGAGCAAACAGTGCTCTCTACAGAAATTGTACAAGAGGTACTAGCTGCAAAGGCTCCTGTAATAACTAAGCAAAAAGACAGGGTGACAATTAGCTACAAATTGCCTGCTAATACGCTTTCAAACCAAGCAAAGCGTTATTTGCCAGAGGTAAAAGTACAAGCTGCGCGTTACAACTTAGAGCCAGCCTTATTGTTAGCAATAATACATACTGAGTCGAGCTTTAATCCACTGGCACGCTCACCTATCCCTGCATTTGGTTTAATGCAAATAGTGCCTACTTCTGCCGGTAAAGATGTAAGTAACTTCTTGCAAGGTAAGCCGTTATTGCTTAGCCCAGAGTATTTATTTCAGGCTGATAATAACGTAGAAGCGGGGAGTACTTATCTGCATATTTTAAGTAATCGCTATTTTAAAAATGTACGTAACGAGCAATCAAGACTGTATATGAGCATAGCCGCATATAATACTGGCCCAGGCAATGTAGCTAAAACTCTCAGTGGCTCAAACTCACTAAATCAGGCAAGTATTGCTGCTAATGCAATGTCGGCAGATAAGATTTATACCTATATGGTTAATAACTTACCTGCACAAGAAACCCGTAATTATTTACAAAAGGTGGTTAAACGCACCGCATATTATCAAGCACAATTGAAAGGAATTTAAATATGAAAAAGTTATTACCAGTAATAGCCGCTTTGGCGTTAGGTGCGTGTTCAAGTACAGAGCAAACGCAATCAGCACCGCTTGCTAAAAATGATTCAGTACCAAATTGGGTACTTTTACCTGTATCAGATAAAGGTTTAGCTTCTTCGTCATGTGTACCTTGGTCGGGCAGTATGTCTACAGATAGAGCGCAGGCCATTGCAGCAGCGCGTGCAGATCTATCGCAGCAAATACAAGTAAAAGCAAGTGTTATGGACCGCCTATATCAACGTAAAGCGCAAAGTAATGATGAGCTAAATGTAGGTGGTACATTTGAGCAAGTAAGCAAACAAGTTGCAGAGCAAAGTCTTGTTGGCGCTATACCTCAAGAGGTAGCATTTGCACGTTTAGATGGCAAAAAACAACTTTGTACCTTAGTAGTAATGAGCAACACACAAGATACCTTTAATAACCTAGTGGCTAAATCGGGCAAACGTTTAGACCCAGGTTCACGCGAAGCGCTTTACGAAGAGTTCAAAGCGCAAAAAGCAATGAAAGACTTAGAAAAAGAACTCGATAATTTAAATAAGTAATTGCTGCACATTATTTTTAATTTAATAGCGTAATTAGCTTTAATTAAATATACAGCCGGTTAGCCTTATTTAGGCTAGCTAGTTAATAACTATGAGGGCTAATAAGCGCTCATTTTTTGTGAAATAAAAACTCACTGACTATTTTAAAAAGGACTAAAAAATGAAAGATATTTTTTTCTTTGAATCTATGCTGACACCTAAAATTATTACTTTTGTATATTGGTTAATGTTACTGGGTGCTGTAATTTCTGGTGTAAGTACTATGTTTATGCAGTACGGTGGTGGTTTTTGGGCCGGGCTTGGTATTATTGTTGGTGGCGTAATTGGTGCTAGAATTTGGTGTGAACTACTTATCGTTTTATTCAAAATTCACGAGAATTTACAAAAAATAGCTAATAAATCAGAATAAATTTTCAGCGTGTCATAGTAAGTTTCAATTAGAAACAAAACCAGACACGCTATTTTATTTTCACCACTTTGAGGTTTAAAAAGCCTAAAATGCATTCGCAAAAATAGTTTTAAGTAAATTATTTACAAAGAGGTTAAGGGCGCTGCGCTTCTTACTTTTTGCTGTTACTGTTACGTTGTTTTAACCAAGAAATAAACTCAGCTGCGGGCATAGGATAGGCCATATAGTAGCCTTGCATACCGGTAATATTAAGTTGTGTGAGTGTTTTAGCTTGCTCTGCGGTTTCAACGCCTTCGGCAATAACATTAAAGCCAAGGTTGTGCGCAAGCGAGATTATAGTACTCACAATGGCAGACCCCCTATTACCTTCATGTATTTTATCAATAAAGCTTTTATCTATTTTTAGTTCACTAACGGGGTAAGTGTGTATATAGGCTAGCGATGAATAGCCAGTGCCAAAATCATCAATCGAAAACTTGAACCCTTTAGCTTTGAGCTGCTGCATTTGTGCAATATTTTCAGCCATATCATCCAGTAAAATACTTTCGGTTATCTCCAGTTTAAATCTTGTCGGGGATATACCAAACGCATCTACAATGCTAACAATATTGTTGTATAAGGAATGTGTTATAAACTGGCAGGCACTAATATTAATAGCAACACAAAATGAATCATGAAGTTGCTGTGTTTGCTCTAAGGTTTTAATTAACATGCAAGCGTCAAACAATACACTGCTTTGCAGTTGATCAATCAGACCAGATTGCTCTGCAACAGGAATGAAGTAGTAGGGTGATATAATGCCTTTTTGAGGGTGTATCCAGCGAATTAATGCCTCTGCAGCTATAATATTACCTTGGCAATCAAGTTGTGGCTGAAAGTAAGCCGCGAACTGCTTTTCTTTTATTGCAGTTATAATGTCGCTTTCTAGCTGTAAGCGTAAGTCTAATTCGTGTTGCAGTGCCGGATCGTAAAATGCAAAACGATGGCCGCCAAGTTTTTTGGCGCTATACATAGCTGTATCGGCCCGCTTTAGTACATCGTTGCTTGTTGTGTCTGGGCCTTCAATAAAGCTAATACCAATACTGGCGGTAATTTTATAACTACAGTTGCTTATTTTAAATGGATTTTTGAAGCAGTCTAGTATTTGGTTAGCACACACTATTGCCTGGCTTTGTGCACTGTTTTTATTACTACTTAGGTGCTTAGGTAAAATTACAAATTCATCACCACCAATTCGCGCAATAATACCTGCTTTTTTAATTACGGCTTTTAACCGCATAGCAACTTCGAGTAAAACCTCGTCGCCAATAACATGGCCTAATGAATCATTAATACGCTTAAAGTCATTTAAATCTAAAAATAATAGAGTGCCAAATGAAAGCAGCTGTTTAGATTCGCTGATCATTAATTCGAGCGTGTCAGTTAGCATGCGGCGATTAGGTAAAGTGGTTAATGGGTCGTAAAACACCAGCTTTTTTACTTGCTCTTCAGCAAGCTTACGCTCGGTAATGTCGCGTATCATCCATAAAACATGTTTTTTATTTGGCTCATCAAGTAGGTAGTTATTAATAACTGATGTTCTAGCTTCAAAAATATGTCGGTTACCCATACAATTAAGTTCGTACTCGTACAGTTGTACTTGCTCTGTTTTCAGTGTTTTAGTAATGATAGAGATTACTTTATTAGGATCACCTAATGGCAGTGAGCTTATGCGTTGCTCATTACTTAAGCTATTACATTGTAGCTCGTTGCTTGCACCATAACTTTCAATATACCGCGCTTGTTCATCAAAAATGATTCCTAAATCGGGGATCACTTCAATAAATGCTTTTAATTTTTCGTTAGAGCGTTGTAGCTCTAAACTAAGTGTTTTTTCTCTTGCGACAGAGCGCGCTTTTTCTATTGCTAAGCCCGATAAATGAGTAAAGCGTTCAATGAGCTTTAAATCTAACGCAGTCGGTGAGTTTGGGTGGGTGTAATAAACGGCAAAACTGCCAAGCACTTTGTTGTCTGAGGAAAAAATCGGAGTAGACCAACACGCTTGCAAACCATGTGCTAGTGCAATTGCTTTATAATTAGCCCATAGTGGGCTAGTGGCTATGTTGTTAACAATAACTTGTTGCTCTGTATACACCGCAGTGCCACATGACCCTACATTATCACCAATTGTAACACCGTCTATTGCTTGGCAATATTCAGGGGGGAGTTTAGGCGCAGCACCATGGCGAAGTTGGTTGCCTTCTAAAATTAAAATTGAACTTTTAGCATTTTTAGAGTCAATAATCGCTTCAATTTGCTTGCAAATAGTATGCAGGCAGAGGTGTATATCTACACCTAATGCGATCTGCTCTATAATCTGTTGTTGGGCTGCAAATAATGCTGAATGTTGTGCTGGAGTCACTCAGAAAAGTTCCTAAATAATAGTTAATGTGTCTGAGCGCATAGCATCAATAAAACGAGAAATTAATTTTATAATAATTAAGAAGCACCTTATTGATATTGTAAACATTATTTAATTTAACTCAATACTAGGATCGAATAAAATTTAAACTCTTTTTGTTTTAATTTTTAACTGGTTGTTATCATTTATTATATAGAACAACAATACGAATAGTTATAAGTGTTGCTTGGTGCCTAGGGTGACTTCAGCGAAGTGCTTTTTTAAAATATCGAGTAACGCATAAGTCTTTGCAGCAATAAAGTCTCGTTTGGGCGTTACTGTCACTGCGTACGCTATATAGCCATTATTTATTGTAGTTAGGCATCAATTTTATTGCAGTAAATGCAGCCAGTATTAAAGTTTGTTTAAAAAAGCTGATAAATTATAAAATGCGGTTGGCTTTTACGCTTGAGTCGCTTATTCTAAGCACATATATGTAGCTGCTTAGTTGACACTTAAATGTTATTACTGCTTGCTACTACTCTATAACCGCACTTAATCCGCAAAGGTAACACCTCGTTTGAACCACCTAGACAACCATAACCAAGTTAATAAAATAAATGTTATTAGCACCTTTTATTTAGCAGAAAACCTGTGAAAATACCTAAACGCCTACAACCGCTAGTTGATGATGGTTTAATTGATGACGTACTCAGCAGGCTTATGAGCGGTAAAGAAGCCGATGTTTTTGTAGTGCAGTGTGGCGATCATATTCGCTGCGCTAAAGTTTATAAAGAAGCCAGTAAACGTAGTTTTAAAAAAGCCGCACAATATCAAGAAGGCCGTAAAGTTCGTGGTGGGCGTCAAGCACGTGCTATGGGTAAACGCTCAAGTTATGGTCGCCAATTAGAAGAAGAAATTTGGCAAAATGCCGAAGTTGATGCGCTATCACGTTTAGCGAGTGCCGGTGTACGTGTACCCGACACCTACGGCTGTATTGATGGAGTGTTGCTAATGGAGCTAGTGTGCGATGACAGCGGCGATGTTGCCCCGCAGTTAGGTAATGTAGCCCTTAGTGAAGAAGAAGCGCTTAGGCAGCATAGCTTAATGATGCATTACATTAAATTAATGTTGTGTGCGGGTATTATCCACGGCGACTTATCAGAATTTAATGTGTTGGTTGACAGCAAAGGCCCGGTAATTATTGACTTACCGCAAGCGGTTAATGCTGCAGCGAATAATAGCGCCGAAGCAATGTTTGCTCGCGATGTTAATAATATGCGCCGTTATTACGGCGAATATGCCCCAGCTTTATTGCAAACTCAATACGCCAAAGAAATGTGGGCATTGTTTTCTGAGGCTAACTTAACGGCTAACTCCACTTTAACAGGTGAATTTGAAGATAACAGTGAAGCCGCAGATGTTGATGCAATACTTGAAGAAATTGAAGCCGCTCGTGAAGAAGAGCTGGAGCGCTTAGACCGTATTCGAGACGTTGACGAAGATGCTTAAACTTAATTAAATTAAGCTGATGTCTAGCGTGTAGTAGCTAGACATCAAACCGTTGCAGTTAAATTCAATAAAACAAAGGTTAACTTAATCGCGGCCTGAGCCCGTATAAAGCAAATGTTTTTTGTTTTAACGCTTTCTCTTTCACTTTGAGTAATTTAGCTGTTATTTCACTCCTATTCCCTGCGCTTTAAAGTACTGCTGTATTTCATTTGTATGTGGTTTAAATGCACGCCAGCGGCCAATGGCTTTGTTGTTGAGCGGTTGGCGAACCTGCACTTTACTGGCGGTAGAAACCGGCGCTGTATTTAAATGAAAATCAATACACTGCGGTTGCCACGCTAAATCACAAAACTTAACTAAATCTTTAATTTGCACTTCGGGCTGCGCTACTAACTCCTCGTACTGAACTAATTTTATTGTATTTTTATGCAAACTTTGAAAATGCTGCATTAGTTTATAAAAACGGCTATAAAATTTAGCAGTATCAAGTAAATCTAACGAATAAGCGTAATAAGGGTTATTAATACTAAATAGTTGGCGATAGTTACCAATACAGGTGTCCATTGGGTCGCGCAACAGGCAAATTATTTTTGCATTAGGTAATGCTTTAGTTATTAAATCAATATAAAAAAAGTTAAAGGGGAGTTTATCAATAAAGTGTTTACTATTGCCTGTAACTACGCGGGTAGCATTTAAGTAATGAGTACCAAGTTGCTCAAAGTTCATTTGATAAGCGCTACTCAGGGTTTGGTTATCAAGCACGTGCGGCGAGGTAGTTTGGCTTATTTTTTTAACACACAAGCCAAAGTCTTGTAGTTCGCCTGCAGATTGCACGTCGCTGTGGCTTGATAAAATACGCTCTACTAAGGTGGTGCCAGAGCGCGGCATACCTAAAACAAATATAGGCTCCTTGCTTGGGTTTCCTGAGGCGTTTAGCTTGTTATGCTCAAGGCTTAACTTTTTAATATGTGCAAATAAAGCCGCTGATCCCTCGTTATCAAATGGGCTGTTTTTAAGTTTATCGGCTTTACCTTGTTGCAGTGCTATAAAAGCATCCGAAAATGCGCCAATATCTTGATATTCTTTTGCTAGTGCATGGCCAATATGTAGTTTTGCATCGGGGTGAGTAACCTGTTCTGCAACCGTTTTTAAGCGCTTAATATGGTTAGTTTGCGTGCTTGCTTTAGTTAAATCGCTCAATGCAAAGTGGCTTTGGTGGTGTAATGGTTTGAGCGTAATAGCATTTTCAAACGCATCTTGAGCTTGCTCAAAAAGGCCTAAAAACTTAGCGCAAACACCAAAATTATAAAAAAACTGTGCTTGCGGAGTTTGTTTGTTATTTGAAAGCGTTAACGCGCATTCAAAGTAATTTATTGCTTGTTCGTGTAAACCCGCTTGTGTGAGTGCAACGCCTAAAGTGTCTGCATCCAGCGCTTTAGTTATTTTGCTAAGTGCAACACTTAATGCGGTTGCTTTGGCTTTTTGTAGTTGCCCTGTTAGCGCGTAACATTTTGCCAGTTGCGCTGTGTATTCAATGCTTTCTTTCAAACCTTGCGCTTTTTCAATCAGCTGAATGGCTTTGTAAATTTGCCCCACTTGCAGGTTTACCATAGCTAATAAAAAATAGCCGTCTGCAAAGTCTGGTTTTTGGGTAACAAGTTCAACTAAAGCTTTATGCGCTTGTTGCACATCACCTTGGTTTAAGTAATTTATGGCACTTTGATGTAACTGTTTTAGGCTAGGGGGCATAGTTATAGTTAGCTCGTATAAATAAAAAGGCTCAAATAAATTTGAGCCTTTATGACATAGATTAAGTACAGTTTAAATGTAATTTAAATTATATTTCAAACTTGTAGTTAAATTTAATGCCTACCGTAAGAGGGCGGTTAATGTAATGGCCATAGTTACGTTGTATTTCTGCGCCATTAGCACTTGTAATATCGGCATCTGAGCGACGTACCGATGTAACAGCATATTTATTAAACATATTATCAACATACAATGTAGTTGACCACGCATCTGCTGTTAACTTAGCTGAAATATTACTTAAGCTGTAACCTGGTAGTACTTCACCGTTATCACGTAAACCAACTTTGGAAATAACGTCACTTTGCGCAGTTAAGCCGTAGTTTATATCTAATGTTTTGTCGTTAAACACGTCAGTTTGGTAATTAATACCTAATGAAAACTGATGCTCTGGTGAACCAGGTAAACGATCGCCATCTGCAGCGCCATCACTCCCGTCGGCGTTAAATAAAAATGGTGCATCTGATGTTAGCTCCGCTTTAGTGTAAGCGTATGTTGCATAGGCGCTAAATGAGTCTGATAAAATAGCGCGAGTAGCAATTTCAATGCCTTTTGCGTTAGCACTGCCAGCGTTTGAAAGGTAAGGCAGTTGCCCCACTGCGGTTGCCCCAGTAATTTGCGCATTGTCCCAATCTACGTTAAAGAGTGCAGCGTTAAAGTGTAACTGACTTCTAAACCATGTACTTTTAAAGCCAAGCTCGTAATTGGTTGTTATATCGGCATCAAATAGCATTTCATCTGGTTTACCACAGCCTGTTTGTTGATCATCAGGAAGTGGATCAGGGCACGGAACCAAGCCATTTGAACCACCAATTCTAAAGCCTTCACTTACCGTTACATAGCCCATTACGGTGTCATTAAATTGATACTTTGCGTTAAACTTTAACAGATTACCGTTATCACTTGCTGCATTCTCTTCAAAGTTAATAGCGATATCGTTAGGGCCAGCACCATCATATAATGTATTTGCTAACGGAAAGTCAAAAGCGGCTTTAGACTTTACATCGTATTCGTAAAAGCGCACACCAAGCGTTATATCTAGTTTGTCGGTTACTTGATAACCCACTTCACCAAAAAGAGCCGACTCTGTTACTTTGCTGCTCGTTATTTCTAGGTACTCTAGTGCATCAGGTCTAAGTTGAGTTGCGCCAAAGTTATCAACCGCAAACTGATCAAAACCTGGTGTAAATTCTCTGCTTGATGCATCTGTGTCTTTTTTATTATAAAAACCACCTACTATCCAACTAAAATCGCTATCACTTTGTGATACTAAACGCAGCTCTTGGGTAAAAGTATCTACTTCATCAATTTCGCGGGTAAATGTTGAAAATGCTGGAAATTCTTCGTAGCCATAATCAAGACGGATCAGTAAATCTGTTTGGTCGCGTTGACCTTCAGCTTCAAAGCTTGATATACCGGTAGCCGATACTAACTCTGCAAAGCCTAAGTCTGCTTTGAGTTCTAGGCTAAGTAATTGATCTTCTTTCACGCGTGGCTCTTCGTAACGATACGCTGATTCGTACTTACCAATTATATCGCTTAAGCCATTGTTTGCATTTAAGCTGTTGCTATGAACAATTGAACGACCTTCGCTGTCTTGTTTTTGATAAAAATAGTTAAGCGTACCTTCAAAAGACTCACTCGCTTTATAACGAACTGATATACGCCCAGTAGTGGTTGTTTCGCCATTGGCATCTTTTACTTGTTTAAGGTTGTTGTTAACGGCATCAGTATTGCTCCAATCAGGATCGCTAAGCGATACTCCCGGCTCACGAACAACATAATTGTAATCTACAAAACCCGGATCTTTATATAGGTTTAAGCTAGTACGTATGGCAAGCGTATCTTCAATAATTGGTAAGTTGAAAATAAAGCCGCCTTCACCGCCTACTGAGTCACTTTCTTGGGTTTGAAAAACATCACCGTAAATTTCGCCTGAGGTATAATCAAGCTCTGGCGCTTTTAGCATGTAACGAATGGCGCCGCCTAATGTACCTGCGCCATATAATGTACCTTGTGGCCCAATGAGTACTTCTACGCGCTCAATATCAACGAGGCGCATATCAACGCTTACCGGAATTTCATTAATATATGTTGCTACAGTGCCGCCATCTGACGCTGGACCCGATGAGTTAGTATTTAAACCACGTACAATAATAGGTGAGCCTTCGCGGCCACCTTGGTCAGTAATTGTTAAACCAGGAACCCAGCGTGCTACATCGGCAAGTTCACTAATGTTTTGATCTTTCATTACATCAGCGTCAAGCGCGGTTATATTAAGTGGTGCTGCTTGTACAGAGCCGCTGCGTCGTGTTGCCGTAACCTCTATAACTTCAAGTGATTTGTTTTTTGTAACCACTTGTTCTTGAGCTGAAGCGGTATTAGAGAATAAAACCACACTTGAAAGTGTGCTTGAAATAGCCAAGGTTAACAGGCTTGGTTTAAACATAAAAAGTGATCCTAGTGCAATTAGTTATAATGAGTAAGTAAGGGTTTTAGTTTATCAGGGTGGAATACATCTGGGAATAAAAATGTGAATTATAATTCACTTTTATAGAATAAATATTATACCCAAGTTTATTTAGATTAATAAATAACCACTAGCAACAATTACTTGCTTAAAAAGCATTCAGTAAGCTCTTGCTGCTTAGTTGTTAAAAGCTAAACAGTAGTAAAATTTTATAACAAGATGTGAGTAGCGAGTGAGATTACACGGATGAGCAAAACCGTTATGCATTTAAATGCAGGCTGAGGGTTAAAGTAACAAGCAGAAATGAGACAAAAAATATGGCCGTTTTCATTAAAAAATTAAAGTCACTAGGGGGTAGGGCGTATTTATCTTTTGAGATTGAATTTACAGCAGTGCGTTTGTTTTTTAGGCTAGGCAGAGCCTATGTAATGTGGTTATTCCCCAGAAGCAGGCGATAACGATGCATAAATGCCAAATATGTGCTGCCCGAAGGCTTCTATCTAGGGGGAAGTAACTTTTCCTGCATGGATGTAAGCCAGTAAAATAAAGCCGGGGCAGTTATTGAGCCCATTAGATAACAAACTTCGCGCCGGGATTAAGCTGCCTCTAAATTGAACAAATTTTAATCCCTAAGGTTAATACGCCCTAATCGCTTAATGAGGATAGTTTAACTGCTGCTTTGTGGTTTTGAAGTTGAACTGCCAACAGAGGCAATAATTACCAGTAATATTGCCAGCCACTGCCAAATAGACAATAGTTCGCCTAATATGAGTAATCCGGCTAATGCTGCAATTGCGGGCTCTAAACTCATCATAATACTAAAGCCTTGCGACGACATATTACGCAAAGTGATCATTTCTAGGGTATACGGCAGGGCGCTTGAGAGTACTGCAATAGCAATACCTAACGGAATAATATCCCAACTGAATGAAGAGGCTTGCAAAATTCCGCCATAGGGCACAAGTACAATGGCCGAAATAGTCATACCCATAGCCACAGTTGCACCACCAGAGCCTTGATTACCGGTTTTTTTACCAAAAAGAATATAACCTGCCCAACATGCACCAGCGGCAAGCGCCAATATAACGCCAACCGGATCTAGGCTTTCTTGGCCTTTCATATCAGGCAGTAGTAATAAAATACCCGCAATAGCACAGCCTACCCAAAATAGATCACGCTTACGGCGCGATGAAAATAATGCAACTGCTAATGGGCCGGTAAATTCAAGTGCAACGCCAATACCCAGTGGAATACGCTCTATGGCGTAATAAAACAAAATGTTCATACCGCCGAGGCTCAGGCCGTAAATTAAAATAGGAAATCGTTGGCCTGCGGCAGGTAAGTGTTTCCACGGTTTAAAAATCAGGCATAAAATAGTGGCAGAAAAACCTAAACGCAGTGCAGTAGTCCCTTCAGGGCCTACAATAGGGAAGAGTTGCTTGGCAAGCGACGCACCAGATTGGATAGTTACCATAGCGAGCAATATACAAAAAACAGCGAGTAAGAGTTCTTTCGTAGATGAATGCATTATTTTCCTTGTATATCACTATTAAATTTGGCGCATTCTACCTGTTTTTGATACTCGAGGTAAACTTATTCGATAAACAACATATTAAGCAACTTACGCTTTGTTATTGTTAAAGAAAACATATGTTGTTGCGACTGTTAAGCTCGTTGCTTCACAAGCTAAAAGTAGTTAAAAACGTATGAGCGTTAGCTATTAAACTAACACTCATATTATAAAGCGGCTAATAGGCACTATAGCAAAGGTTTAATTTGTCTCAAACGCTTTATCGTTTGGGTATACAACACCTAATTGCGCGCGAGCAGTATCAAGTACATGCATTACTTCAACACTAAGCTGGTGTGTATTAATATCCGATTGCGGCGCTTTTTGTGTCACCATTTGCATAAAATGATCAACTTCATATTTCATAAAATGCTCGTCAAAAGGCTGCGAAAGTAGTTCACGTTCACCGTTGTTAGCAATAAACTCTACTTTTTTGAGTTGCGACACTGCTTCAATCCGAATGCGGCCAAGTTCGCCTTGTATTTCGGTAATATTATCGCCTTGCGATATTTTTGAGTAGCTGATCACCGCTTGTTTATCGTGATAATTTAAGAGTACATCGCCTGCGCCATCTACACCTGTATCAAGGAGTACACCACTTGCGTGTACACTATTTGGTGCGCCCCACAGTGCTATTAATAAATACAGTGGATAAATGCCTAAATCAACCAAAGCACCATTAGCAAATTGAGGTAAAAAGGTATTTGGGCGCTCGCCATTTTTATATTTATCGTAGCGCGACGAATATTGACTATATTGTCCAATAAACTTACGCGGCGTACCAATTTTTAGCATGGCCTGTTGCAACAGTGCAAAGTTGGGTAAATGCGTGGTCATCATGGCTTCCATGTATAAGCATTGATGCTTTTTAGCGGTTGCTATAATAGCGGCTAGTTCGGCACTATTGGCCGCTGCTGGTTTTTCTCCCAGTACATGTTTACCTGCTGCTAAGCATTGCACTGCATATAACTGATGTAAGCTATTTGGTGCGGCAATATAAACGGCATCTACGTGCTCGTCTTGACAAACTTGCTCTATTGAAGTAAAAATTTTTGCTTGAGTATTTTTTGGGTGTTTAGCTAAAAAGGCTTCGCCGCTCGTTGTTGCGCGCGAGCACACACCATATAAATTAAAATCGATTAAGGTGTTGGCTGCTTTTAATAAGGTATCGCTAATAAAATTAGTACCGACAATAACAAAATTCATGGATATTCCTAAAAAACAATAAAAAGTAGAGGAAAAGTAAAGCTTATCATTTTTTAGTGTGCATATCGCGAGGAGAGAAAGTAAGTATAAAACCACAGAGGGAAAAAGTAATAAAAAGGTTAAACCATCATATTAAAGTAGGTAGGTAAAACCTTTTAACTAATCAAACTATTTAGGACAGTATGTTGATTCAACAGCGTAAGTAACACTATGAGTAACTAGATACTTATTAGAAAGGTAGTTATTCACTGTCTTTTCGCACCATTGTAGTGCATCACCTTGGCTTTCATAACCGTTACCAGAGGCGTTCCAGCATTGCTTTAAGTCATTATCTCTATTTGAGGCAAGTATTGCGTTGGATTGAGTTATCTTACAAGAAGAGTAAGTTGACTTACTTGACCCATCTGAATTTGAGCCACAACCAACAAGAGTTAATGTAAGTGCTAATAATATATACTTTTTCACTTTGATACTCCGTTAGTATTTGTTTTGGTAACGTTCGTTAATTACGACACGGCTTTGACAAGGAACTTCAAAAAAATCATGAACATTATTTTTAAATAATAATTCCAAGCTGTAATAAGAGTTACACTCAAACGAAACACCAGAAGCTGGAAGCACTGTAAATATTTCACCATAAATATCAATTTTAACAGTATCAATAGATAGATTTTGAATTGAGAGATAGTTAGAGTCAGTATGATAAACATCTACATTTTTAATTGGAGATGGTAGATCTCCAGCATTTGCAAGTGCTGAAAACAAAAGCCCTGCAGCTAAGGGGAACTTATAAAGTTTCATAGTCGTCCTTTATGACATTATGGATAATATACTACTAAATCGACATTAGGATGAATGTTGATATTAGAGGCTGTATTGATGTATGGACAGCATATGATAGGAGTATTGATAAGTTACTGCTTTAGCCATCTATAGCATAACAATATCTGTATTATAAATGCAATATAATAAATATCAATAACTAATTGTTTTTATAGATAAAAAATAAACTTAGAAGAAGTTAATTCAGAGTGCTTTTAAACAAATAAAATCATCTGTAATTAGTGCTAATAAATTAGATTAGGGATAGAGAAAATAAAGGGAAACTAAAATGAATTAGCAGATCATTTTTTACTGCGCATTACGCGAGGAGAACAGCCAAACCAGCGTTTAACACTGGTGCTTAATGTGGCTTGCTCTTGATAACCCAATAATTCTGATATGGTTGATATAGTAAGTTGCCCTTGTGTTAGGTAGTGCTGCGCAAGTGTACGGCGCGTAGCATCTTTGAGCTTTACAAAGCTGGTATTATGCTTAGCTAGTTTGCGATGTAAAGTACGTGGATGCATATTAAGCGCCGCAGCAATCGTGTGATTAGAGCATTGATAAATAGGCAGCATAGGGCGCATTAACGCGCTTACTTGAATGGGTAATGGGCTGTTGTATTGACTATTTTTAGCTAAAAAGTTTCGTGCAGCCTCTACGTTAGTCAGCTCCCCTTGTTCAAGTGCTATGCTTAAGTCTTGTTTTGCAATCACAATACCTGCGCTGTTGCGGTGCTCTATTACTTTACAGTCAAAATAGCTGCTATAAGCATACTTATTGGTGGTGAGCTTTTGTGGTAAAAAAACTGTGATAGGTTTGCATTGGTTATTACTAAGCTTTTTAATCGCTCCCATGGCTAAGCCAATTGTTAGTTCGGTAACTTGGTTTATGTTAGGCAGCGGGTTGAGATTAATTTCGAACGATAAAAACAAGTTTTTATCGTTCTCTAATGGATGAGCCGTAAGCCTAAGAGCAGGGCTGTGCAAATGTAAATATTTAACCACCCAATCTAGTGCATCACTTAAATAGGTCCCGCTTTTAGCGGCAATAGAAATATAACCCAAAATATCAAAACTTTGTCGGTTGGCGAGCTTTAAGCCAAAGCTGGGGCAATTAAATTGTTGTGCGCAGTATTCTAATAATGCTGCATAGCAGCGATAGCTTACATATTGGTTTTCGAGCTGAGTAAAATCAACGTTAATATTACACTCCTGCATAACGGTAGCTACATTTGCGCCAAATTCTAAAATTAGCGTATCAATACCTTGTAAAGACGTGGCTCTTATTAAACTGCTCATAGTTAACCTTTGTTGTTGGTGTCTAAAAATATCAAGTTTTTATGTTTTTATCTATGCAATATTGTGGTTATGGTTAATGTGTAAAAATTATAAAAGGCATGCTATGAATACAACATTTGACTACATAGTAGTAGGCGCGGGCAGTGCAGGGTGTGTTATTGCCTCGCGGCTATCAGAAAATGCCAATGTGAGTGTATGCTTAATTGAAGCAGGCTCTAGCGATAATACTGCTTTTGTACAAATGCCTGCAGGGGTTGCTGCAAGTGTGCCTTATGGTATTAATAGCTGGCATTACAATACAGTAGCACAAAAAGAGCTGAATAATCGCTGTGGTTTTATGCCACGAGGTAAGGTATTGGGTGGCTCAAGCTCTATTAATGCCATGGTGTATATTAGAGGCAATAAATACGATTACGATCAGTGGGCGGCCAATGGCAATAGTGGCTGGGATTATGACAGTTTATTACCCTACTTTATAAAAGCCGAAAACAATAAAACATTTACCAATAGTGAGTTACATGGCACACAAGGGCCACTTCACGTACAAGAATTGAATGAGCCAAGCCCAGTAAATCAATGTTTTTTAAATGCCTGCGTTGAGCAAGGGGTGAGTTTAAATAACGATATAAATGCAACCGAGCAGCAAGGTGCTAGGCTTTCACAGGTTACGCAACATAATGGAGAGCGTTGCAGCGCAGCTAAAGCGTACTTAACTCCTCATTTAAAACGTGCAAACTTAACCGTATTAACCAATAGCCATGTAAATAAAGTAATAATAAACAATAATATGGCGCAAGGTGTACAAATTGAACGTAATAAACAGGTGGTTAATTTATACGCCAATAACGAAGTGATCCTCAGTGCCGGGGCAATTAATTCGCCGCAACTATTAATGCTTTCAGGAGTTGGCCCCAGCAACCATTTACACGCACATAATATTAAGGTGATAGTACCATTAGAAGGGGTGGGGGCTAACTTACACGACCACCTTACAGTGGTGCCTTTGTATAGAGCAAAAAACAGTAAAGGCACGTTTGGTTTGAGTATCCCAGGGGCTGCTAGGGTGTTAAAAGGCTGTATAGATTGGTTTAGTAAGCGCCAAGGGTGCTTAACTACTAACTTTGCAGAGTCGCATGCATTTATTAAGTTATTTGATGACTCCCCTGCGCCAGACGTACAGCTAGAGTTTGTGCTGGGTTTAGTAGATGATCACAGCCGAAAATTACACACTGGCCATGGTTACAGTATTCATAGTAGTATTATGCGCCCTAAAAGCCGCGGTACTGTTAAGTTAGCCGATAGTGATCCGCGCAGCGCGCCGCTAATCGATCCTAATTATTTAAGCCATCCCGACGATATAAAAGTGATGTTACAGGGCCTTAAAAAAACACTACAAATAATGCAAAGCAGTGCATTTGATGCCATCCGTGGTGACATGGTTTACCCGCTTGATATAAATAACGATGAGCAATTGATTGAATTTATTCGTCAAACGGCCGATACCGAATACCATCCGGTAGGCACCTGTAAAATGGGTAATGATCCACTTGCAGTAGTTGACAATGAGCTGCGAGTTTACGCTATACAAGGGCTACGTGTAGTAGACGCCTCAATTATGCCCAGCATAATAACCGGTAACACCAATGCTGCGGTTATTGCTATTGCTGAAAAAACGGCCGATTTAATTAAGCAGGCTAATCCTTAAATTAAGCGTTAAGCATAAAAGGCATTAAGCCATTGTTGCCAGTCGTGTTCTAGGCGCAGCATTTGCTGATGCTTTTTGGCATTTAAGTGTTTGTTTTCGTCCTCGGTTGCCATATAAGGGCCAACACGACAAAGTGGGCAGTGATTTGGGGTTAAATAATGCGGCAAAGTAAGATGGCAGCTTAACTCGCTATGCTGTTTTGGGCTAAATACATAGGTAATACCGCTGGTGTCTTTTACGTGTTTATCACGGTCAACATTGCGAATTTTATAACCAGCAAAGCGGCTAATATCAAACGGCATTTGCCCTAAATACTCAGCGTTTAAATGTGCATTTAAACTGCCTTCTATATTCCACTCCCGATAAGGCTTTACGTCTTTTGAAGTGATATAGCACAGCATTGGGCCATTGGGGTTAAGTGCATACTCGTTAGCGTATTTTATAAATTGGTGCAGTAAAGCACGATTAAATACGTTCATACTGGTTTGTTGAGTATTGTTTTCAAACGCTTCGCGGCCCACAAAGGCAGGAACAAGCGGAAATTGAAAAATAACCACATCAAAGCTATGTAAGTTAACGTTTAGGTTTTGCCAGCACTGGGGTTTTGTAACATCAAAGCTATTAAGTACGGTTACCTTATTGGCTTTTAATGTGCTTAGTGCATTGTCTTGGTATTTATACTCAATAGTGGCTGTGTCATCAAACGTAGAGGCAACCAATAAGCTCGGCTTTAGGTGCTGATGCAGCGCGTTAGAAAACGATAAATCGCCATCGCCCACAGTGAGTATTTTCCATTTGGGATTTAGGTACATAAGTTATTTAACCTGGACTCTGGTTAAGAGATTTACTAACGTATTGAATCATATTTATATTTAATTTTATTTTCTCTAGCCAGAGGTTTTCAGTGAAAACAAGGCGAATTTACGCGTCAATAGCTGGCCTATTGCAAGTAAATTCAACGCAGTTAGCGCTGAAAATAGCTGCTTGAGATCAGGTTATTTAGTATTTTTATCGCTATTTGCAATGATAACGTCGGCGTTATTATTTAGCGCTTGTTGCTCATATAAACGCAGCATGGCTAAACGTGTTTTTAACCCTTCAATAGCCACTTGCTTAAGTATAAGGTTAAAGGTAATTAAAATTGCGAACATAATATGAATAGGGCCATGGGTAAAGCCAGCATCTATGTCGTAAATAGATAAGCCAAACAAAACAAATAATACCACCATAAGTATTTCAATGAGTTGATTAGAATAAAAGCTCAGACGGCCTTCACTTTTATGATCTTTTTTTATACTAATGGCACAAAAAAATGGAATAACTTTAATTTTAAATACCGCTTTTTTTTCTACGTAGTTTTCGCCAAGCGTATTAAGTTGCTGGCGCAATTGGTCAATCATGGTGTGCCCTTAAGCGCAATAGTTTAAATTAGTTAGGGTAAATGCTCATACCAATAGTAAATATATGGCATACAAACACGACAGAGGTAAGTACAAAACGCATTTTTTGATAATCTTTATGGTAACTTTGCCATTGCGGTGAGGCTTTTTCAAAAATAAGCACCAACCAAAAGCTTACCGCTAACCACGCAAGCGCCCATTCAACTGGTAAAAATGATAAAAACGGTACAGGTATAACTACAATAACTGCTTTTATAGCATTACTGTAACTTTGCTCACCAGCGCGCCATAAGTTACCCGCCATAAAGGCTAAAATAGCAATGCTGTAAAAAGTAAAAAACTCTAAGTTTACACTGTTACTGCCAAACATTAGTGGCCAACCAACACAGCCTAAAAATGGGAGCAAGCCCAAGTAGCCTAGTTGTATGTGGTTAATAAATTTTTCCATAACAGCGCGCCTCGTTTATATGGTGAGTATTTAGCGCGGCTATTGTAACAGTATTACTAATAGCTACCTTAAAAAATTGCGTATAAAAGTAATTTGCCAAACCATCATCTTAAAAACTGATTGAATCAATCTAAACAATCAATTTTATTTAAATCTTCATTAGTCTTATAGTATTAATCAAGCCAACGCAGAAGGTCGTTTAAAACGATAGCGTTGATTACTTTTTAAATACATTAAACATAAATGAGGAAATACCATGAGCACTTCATTAATCAACACAAAATTACAACCATTCAATGCAACCGCTTACCACAACGGCGACTTTGTAGAATTATCTGAAAAAGACGTACTTGGTAAATGGTCTATTTTCTTCTTTTACCCAGCTGATTTCACTTTTGTATGTCCAACTGAACTTGGCGACATGGCAGATTATTACGCACAATTACAAGAAATGGGCGTAGAAGTTTATTCAGTATCTACCGATACTCATTTTACTCACAAAGCATGGCACGACACGTCAGACACAATAGGTAAAATTACTTACCCTATGATTGGCGACCCAACAGGGCGTATTACACGTAGCTTTGGCGTAATGATCGAAGAAGAAGGCTTAGCACTTCGCGGAACATTTGTAATGAACCCAGAAGGCGAAATTAAAATTATCGAAACTCACGATTTAGGTATTGGCCGTAGCGCTAAAGAACTTGTTCGTAAAGTACAAGCTGCACAATACATTGCAACGCACGACGGTGAAGTTTGCCCTGCATCTTGGCAGCCAGGTGAAGACACACTTGCACCTTCACTAGACCTAGTTGGTAAAATCTAAGTACTCGATTTACCAAGTAAGGGCAGGTAACTGCCCTTAAATCAACGAACATCCGTTTGTTGGTGCCTCCTATATCAATATACTTGTTTAAGCACATGCATTATTTGGCATGGGAGGCTTGCTGTTTAAATTTTCTAAAAGGGTTAAGCCATGTTAGATAACAACATAAAAAATCAATTAAAAAGCCATTTTGAATCGCTTACTCAACCTGTTGAGCTGCTTATCGCCTTGGACGACAGCAAAAAATCAACAGAAGTAGCAAGCTTAGCAAATGATTTAGCCTCACTAAGCGATAAATTTACGGTAATAAACAACCCAGACACAAGCGCGCGTCGTCCGTCAATGGTTGTACATTCACCTATTAAAAACACCCATATTACGTTTGCGGGTGTACCTATGGGCCACGAATTCACTAGTTTAGTGTTAGCGCTATTGCACACTGGCGGACATGCCAGTAAAGCAAAAGCCGAGGACATTGAACAAATAAAGTCGCTCGACCAAGCGCTTAATTTTGAAGTGTATATAAGCTTAAGTTGTCAAACCTGCCCACAAGTAGTGCAGGCTTTAAATACAATGGCAGCAACGAATAATAAAATTAAAGCCACCATGATAGATGGCGCGTTATTTCAAGGCGAAGTAGAAGAGCGCAACATTTTAGCTGTACCGGCTGTTTATTTAAATGGCGAACCATTTAGCCAAGGTGCACTAAGCCTAACCGACATACTCAATAAAGTAGATAGCAAAGGTGCAATGCGCCAAGCTGAGTCGTTAAGTAAAAAAGAAAAGTTTGACGTGTTAGTTATTGGTGGTGGGCCTGCGGGTGCATCGGCTGCTATTTACTCAGCACGAAAAGGGTTAAACACCGGTATTGTTGCAGATAGGTTTGGCGGACAAGTAGCCGATACTTTAGCAATCGAAAACTTTATTTCGATTAAAGCCACCGAAGGGCCAAAACTGGTAGCGCAACTAGAAGAGCACGTAAAAGAATACGATGTAGATGTAATGCATAATCAACGCGCAGCTAGGCTTAGTCGCAATAATAATGGTTACGAAATTACTCTAGAAAACGGCGCGGTACTGAGTGCTAAGTCGCTGGTACTGGCAACAGGTGCACGCTGGCGCGAAATGAACGTGACTGGCGAGCAACAATATCGTGGCCACGGTGTGGCATATTGCCCACATTGCGATGGGCCCTTATTTAAAGGCAAACCAGTTGCGGTAATTGGTGGCGGTAATTCAGGTATAGAAGCCGCGATTGATTTAGCCAATATTGTAGAGCATGTAACGGTACTTGAATTTGCCGATACATTACGTGCCGACGAAGTACTTATTCGCAAAGCTAGCAGTATGGCTAATATTACTATTATTAAAAGTGCACAAACAACCGAAGTACTCGGCGATGGCAAAAAAGTAACCGGTTTAACTTACACCGACCGCGTAAGTGGCGACAGTAAGCAACTCACTCTTGCGGGCATATTTGTACAAATTGGTTTAATACCAAATACAGAATGGCTAAAAGACAGCGAGCTTGAACTGAGCAAATTTGGTGAGATTTTAATTGATGCCAAAGGCGCAACATCACTCCCAGGCGTTTATGGTGCGGGGGATGCAACCAATACGCCATTTAAGCAAATAATAATTGCTATGGGCAGTGGTGCAACAGCCAGTTTAGGTGCGTTTGATTACTTAATTCGCCACAGCGATGAAACAGAGCAAGCTTAATTTAGTTAATCTGCATCAGGTTAGTTAAAAAACGTCTCTTGATATAACAGCAAAAATACACCCATAGCTGTTTGTTCACCCAAGCCGCCCTTCTCCAAAGGCGGCTTTTTTTATATTTAATTTAGGGGTTAAATAAACACTGATTATTTTTGTTTTTTAACATGCAGCGTTTATAAGCTGTATGTTACTTAACCCTGGTAATGCCGACTATTATACACACAGCTCCACCGATCATACCGGCCCATGCTTCTATTGGCGTGTCGCCACTTAGCGCGCGGCTAACTTGTGAGCCAGCTGCTTCATAAACATCATACCCCCAAATAGCCAACGCAACGCCAATAATAATAAGCACAATACCAATCACTTTGTTATTCATAATAGATCCTTACTTTTTAGAGTGTTAGTTAAAAATACTTAGTAAATATACTAGTTAAATAATAGTAAATAAGCTAACGCAATTTATGATTATTTAATAGGTTGAATTTGGTGTGTACTCTGGATTTATATCGCCGCCTACTTCCTCAGGATCTACATCGTTTATGAGAAGTGTTTCGCGCACGGCTTCAATATGATCAAGTACGGTTTGATAACGCTCGCCGTACTCGTATTTAGTCACCTCGATTGCTTTAGGCATGTAGGTAAATGCTATTTTAAGTGCGTGGAGTGCTTCTTGATTTATTTTTTCGTTCATTATTTTCTCTCTTAAATATGTTTTAAACGTAAGCTATGGTTAATAAAATAACACCAAATACAATGCGGTAAATACCAAAACTTACAAAAGTAAAGTTTTCTAAAAAGCGGATAAATAATTTAATTGTAAAATAGGCCACTATAAAAGAGGTAACAAAGCCTACAGCAAGGGCGGTTAAATCGTCAAAAGTAAATAAGTCATAATGCTTTAGCAAATCATACCCAGACGCTGCAGCAAGTACAGGTAAACCAAGTAAAAATGAAAATTCAGCACTGGCTTTGCGGTTTAAGCCACACAACATAGCACCTACAATAGAGCTACCCGCACGGCTTGTACCAGGAATAAGTGCAAATACTTGGGCTATACCAATCCATATTGCTTGCTTATAAGTCACTTGAGTAACATCGGTAGTGGTGCAGTTTTGTTCTTTATAATTGCGCTCTAGCAGTAAAAAAATCACCCCACCAACAATAAACATTACTCCCACAACAGGTACGTTAAATAGTGCTTTTATTACGTCACTAAAAATGAAAGCAATAATGCCTAACGGAATAAATGCGATGGCTACTTTTATCCATAAGTTAAGATGTTTTGGAGTGAACTTATCTTTATAGTTGGCTAGTACCGCTAAAATGGCGGCTAATTGAATAATTACGCCGAATGCTTGATTAGTAGCCGTTGCTTCTATACCCAACCATTGCGCTGCTACAATAATATGCCCGGTTGACGAAATAGGTAAAAACTCAGTAATACCTTCAATAATACCTAAAATAATTGCGTTAAAAATGTCCACGTTCAATGTGTTCCTAAATACTTAATAAAAAATACAATGGGAGTTGCTAATGCTCATAATATTTCATGAGAAACAATACATAACTCACTTATCAAAATTCCGCCATAGGATAAGAGCTTATTAACAATATCTAAAGTGTTTTAATGTTTATTTAAAATAAAGGGCAGTAATTTTAAATAATACAAAGTTAGTTTTGAATTAAGCTAAAAATGCTTTTGCGGCGTCTACACCCATTTGGTAGCCAGTGTTAAGGGTTGCAAGCTTTTTAGTGGTACGGCCCACTTTAAAATTAACTGGTGGCGCTATAATATTTACCCGGCAATCAGCGGGTGGGTTATTAATAAAATCAATACTGTGGTTATAAACATCGGCTCTGGTGAGGGTTGTGTTAATAAGTGCCGGGTAGTTTTTATATATTTGTTTAGTTAACCATGGTGCTTTACTTGGCCTTTTACGATAACCCAAAGGCTGAGATAAAATAACGGTTATTTCACGTGCACCCATTTCATACGCTTTTATAACGGGAATAGAGTCGGCTACGCCGCCATCGGTCATGGCTATATTATTAATTATTGGATAGTCGCGATACGCAATAGGAATAGCACAAGACGCTTTTAATTGCTCGACCATATCGGTGCTGGTGGCTTTTAAGTAATGGGCTTTACCCGATTCGATAGCCGTAGTAACAATATAAAAGTCTGCCGGGTTTTGCGCAAACACTTCGGTGTTTAGCCGTATTTCACGAATGGTTTCTTGCCATAGCCAGTCTAAATCAAATAAATGGCCACCCTTTATAAAGCGCGCAAGATTAATAAACTCAGGACGACATGAATAGTCGGTGATCACTTTGTAATTGCGCATTGGTTGCTTGCATAAATAGGCGGCTACATTTGTAGCCCCTGCAGATACGCCAAAATAACGTGCAAATGGTTGATAGTTTTGTTTTAAAAACTCATCAAGTACACCGGCTGCAAAAATACCGCGCATTGCACCCCCTTCAACAACCAAAGTGTGTTTATGTTGATTTGTCATAACGATATATTCCTTACATCATTTTTTAATGCTATCAACTTAGTTAGCAAAGTGCGAGGGAGGAGGTAGGCGATTATTTATTATAAATACTCAACAAAATAAACGGGCAGTGTTTAATTGCCCGTTTATTGTTATTTTAACTGTTTAGAAAAATATAATTGCTGTAGGTTTTTAAATGCTTTGAACCCACATTACACCAACTTCTTTTTTAGTTACTTTAACTTGCGTACCGGCGCTAATGGGCTGTTTGCTTTTAAGTTGCCAGCTAATGCCAGAATACTGATGAGTACTTAACCCTTCAATAGTCACATCTTGGTTAAGTACAAAAGTCAGCTCTGCAAAGTCGCTATTAACTGGTTTACGCTCAACATTATTTTGCATCCGCTTTAGGGGCTTCCAAAGCAATATAGAAATTGCAGCTGTTATTAGAGTATTACTCCAAAGCGCAGTGGTCATAGAGTCGGCTAATATTCCCATACTCATGAGCAGCCCGGTTATAAATAACGATAAGCCAAAAAATAACAATATAAAGGTAGAGAGCCCCAATACGGCTACTTCTATGATCAGCGCAAGAACCCCAAGTACCATTAAGGTTTGTGGTAAATTTTGGGTAATAAATTCCATACCGACTCCTTTATTTAGTTATTAGCCTTGATGCTTTTTATTTAAGCTATTAATAATGGCCATACCTTGTGCAACCATTGAGCTTGCATCGGTGGCATTATCAGGAAGCAATACAATTGATGACTCTCTGGCAATGGCTTCTTTTGCAGCTATTGCTTTAGTTGCTAAATCAAGCTGAATTGCTTTTTGACCTTGCTCTGTATCGGCAGCTTCACCCACTTTACGCAGGGCTTCGGCTTGTGCTTCGGCAACTGCAATAATTGCTTTTGCTTCACCTTCTGCGCGTAAAATTTGTTCTGCCTTTTCACCTTCAGCACCTAATACCTGTGCTTGTTTACGCCCTTCGGCCACATTGATATTGGCTTGACGGTCACCTTCAGATTCAAGTATTTGTGCGCGTTTAACTCGCTCTGCTTTCATCTGTGCTTCCATCGCTTCCATTACAGATTGTGGTGGCACAATATCTTTTATTTCGTAACGTAATACTTGAATGCCCCAAGGCTCTGCCGCTTGGTTGATAGAAGTTACAATATTAGTGTTCAGTACGTCACGCTCTTCAAAAGTTTTATCTAATTCCATTTTACCAAGCTCAGAACGCATGGTTGTTTGCGAAAGCTGAGTTACAGCAAATATGTAATCATCAACGCCGTAGGTTGCTTTATATGGGTCAAGCACACGGAAATACAAAACACCATCTACAGTAAGCGAAATATTATCTTTAGTGATTGCCGACTGTGAAGGCACGTCTTGTGCTTGTTCTTTTAAACTGCGATCTGCAGCAATACGATCAATAAATGGGATGATAAAGTTTAGACCTGCTTCTTTAGTTGATTGATACTTACCAAAGCGTTCTATTAACCAAGCGCGGTTTTGTGGTACAAATTTGACACTACTTTTTAGCAGTACTAAAACAAAAATGAGTAAAAATGCTTCAACGGTAAATATTGTATTGAGCACTTGTGCAATCGGGTCCATGTAAATATTCCTTCTAATAATAAAGAGTTAACAAGTTGAATTGTTTGTGTTGTTTATAATTTCAACGTTGCTAGAGTAACATTGCTGATGTGGTTTCACTATAAAATAGTTAGTAAGGTGATATTCAATTACTTTCAAAAAACTGACAAATTTTATTACGGCCCGTTTCTTTAGCTTCATATAAGGCTGCATCAGCATTATTAATAATTGTTTCGGGGCGGGTGTTTTTAGTTGGATATGTGCTATAAAAGCCCACGCTAAGTGTGAGTGTTTTTGCAACACTAGAGTCGCTATGTACTTTGTTTAGCAGCGCTATTTTTTGTTGTAATAATAATGCAAATTGATGGCACTCTGCTGCGTTAAGCGAAGGCAAAATAATTGCAAATTCTTCCCCGCCATAACGCGCAGCTAAATCGCCCTCGCGCCTGCAAAGTTGATTTAGTGTTTTAGCAACTAGCTTAAGTGCGTCATCGCCTTTTTGGTGGCCATAATTGTCGTTATAGCGTTTAAAAAAGTCTATATCGCACATAATTAAGCTAAGTGAATGCTTATTACGAGCACAACGTTGTATTTCACTTTTAAGTGTTTCATCAAAACAGCGGCGATTGGCAATATTAGTTAAACCATCGGTATTAACTAGGGCGTGTTGATCTTTGTGGTATGAAAAACAAACAGCATGAAGATAAGGTATAATTGAATTCGCCAGAAAACTTT